>NZ_JBIUAG010000002.1:679031-710844 GCF_044547355.1 Kutzneria sp. NPDC052558 | reverse complement strand
TAATTTTTTTCTTTGTCGGGGCTGGCGGCGCCGGCCCTATAGCGCCTTGATACGCCATCGCCCAGAGGTCTCCGCGAAAAATCCACCCGGAGTAGCCTGGATAACGCCCCCCATCCCCAGCCGAACAACACCCCCACCTCTCACCGCAATCCCCACCCCCCGGTAACCGCGCGGCGCGGGCACAAGAATCACACCCGCACCCACCACCCACACCCACCACCAGCGCCGCTGACTCTCCGGCAGGTCACCCACCCCCCGACCCTGCCTTCGCACACACGTTCGACTAGTCCCCAGTGTGGACAACCCCTGTGGACAACTCGCATCGGCGCTGGTGGCAAGCCCTGTGGTCAGTCCCGGCCCAGCAGCCCCTTGGCCTTGTCGACCAGTTTGCCGGCGGTGTCCTTGACCTCGGCGATGGCGTCCTTGACCACCGCGCCCGCCTGGTCGGCCTTGCCTTCGGCCTTGAGCTGCTCGTCGCCGGTGACCTCGCCGGCGGCCTCCTTGGCCTTGCCGGTGAGCTCGTCGGCCTTGTTGCTGATCTTGTCGTGCAGGCCCATGAGGGTCTCCTCTCGCGGCGTGACGCCCGGCTGGCGTCGTCATCGGGAAAGACCCGGGCCTGGCAGAAACGTCACCCACACGATCAGGTGGCAACGGTCACAGAATCGGCGCGTGACGATCCAGGCTGGGCGGGGTCGGTGAAGAGGTGAGCCCCTGTCGGCGGGAGGAAGGCGGTGTCGATGCCACCCGAGCTGCTGGAAGCGGAGCTGGATGACGCGACGCTGGTCGTGCGGGCCCGCGGCGGCGACCTGCGCGCGTACGAGCAGCTGGTGCAGCGCTACCAGGGCCCGATATACCGGCTGGCGGTGCGCATCCTCGCCAGCCGGGCCGACGCCGAGGACGTCGTGCAGGACGTGTTCCTGACCGCGTGGCGGCGGCTGGACCAGCTGGAGCGGGAGGCGGCCTTCGTCGGCTGGCTCTATCGAACCGCCACCAACCGCTGTCTGAACGTGATACGCAACCGCAAGCCGGTCGCCGAGGCTGACCTGGACCAGCACGAGTCGACGGGCCGGTCGGGCCGGCCCGAGAAGGAGGCCGAGACCAATGCCCAGATGGCCGCGCTGACCGAGGCGCTGGACGTGCTCACCCCGGAGCAGCGCGCCTGCTGGCTGCTGCGTGAGGTGCATGGACGTTCCTACGAGGAGATCGCGGCCGCCGTCGGCACGACGAGCACGGCCGTGCGGGGCCGGATCGCCCGGGCGCGGGCGCAACTGGCGGAGGTGATGGCGCCATGGCGGTGAACGAGACCGCGGCGGACTACCGGCTGCCCTGCGGCCGCGACGTGGACCAGGTCTGGGAGCACCTCGACGAGGTCGACGCCGAACACGAGCGCACCTGCCCGCACTGCGGCGCGGTGCGGGAAAGCCTTGTGCTGCTACGGGAAGCGACCGGGCAGCTCGCGGCCGAGGAGATCGCGCCGCCGGCCGGGCTGACCGGCCGGATCATGGCCGCGGTGCGCGCCGACGTGCGCCGCCGGGACCTGCTGCCGCTGCCGACCTCCGAACCCGGCCGGGTCCGGATCAGCGACCAGGCGGTCGCGGCGGTGCTGCGCTTCGCCGCCGACACCGTGCCGGGCGTGCGGGCCCGCCGCTGCCGTGTGTCCCATGTGGACGGAACCGAGAGCGACGTGCGGGTGGAGATGAGCCTGGCCGTGCACTACCCGGAGTTCACCGCGTCGGCGCTGGACGAGGTGCGGGAGCGCGTGACGGCGGCCGCCGCCGCGCGGATCGGACTCCGGCTGACCGAGCTGGAACTGGTGCTGGAGGATCTGTACCTGCCGTGAGCACAAGCCTTCGGAGAACTCACAGCGAGATCGCGGAGCCGGTGTTCGCCGCGATCGCCGCCCGAGCGGCGATCGCGGTGCCCGGTGTGGCCCGGCTGGAACCGGGCCTGCTGGGCCTGATCGGCTCGGCCACGCGGTCGGCGCGTGGCTGGATCAAGGGTCTCACGCCGGCTTCCGTCGACGGGGTGCGGGTTTCCGTCGAACCCGAGCTGGTGCGGATCGAGGTCAGCATCGTCCTTTCCGGACTGGACCAGGCGGCGGCGGTCGGCGGCGCGGTGCAGCGGGCCGTCGGCCGGGCGGTCGCCGCCGCGACCGGGTACGAGTCGATCGAGGTGTCAGTGTCTGTTCTGGACATCGAATGGTGACCGATCCGGCCGGCGCGGTGCTCGCCGCTCTGAAGCGGATTCCCGAGCTGCGGCCGGCCGCGCCGGTGGCCAACGTGAAGGTCCCGTGGGTGTCCTTGGACCTCGACCGCACCGCCGTGGACGTCGACGAGTCGGCCGTGACCGTCCGGGTGGTGGCGTTCGCGCTGCCCTTGCCGCCGGTACTGGAACGAGCGGAGGCGTTGCTGCGCAAGGCGATCGACGACGCCGGCCGGCCGGAGGCGGTGCTGCGGCTGGTGGTCGTCGACATCGACGCCGCCGCCTTCGAGTGAGACGTGGGACACAGCGCGTGAGGAATCCGGCCCTGCCGGGTCTGAACCGATGACCGATGATCGTGCAACCGCAGGAGGGGTTATGACCAAGTCGGACACCGTCACCGACACCGCCGGGGAGATCGAGCGGATCAGCGCGCTGGCGTCCACGCACGGCGCCACCACCATCGCCGACGTCGTCGTGCAGAAGATCGCCGGGCTGGCCGCGCGGGAGATCTCCGGCGTGCACGACCTCGGTGGCGGCGCGGCCCGGGCCTTCAATGCCATCCGCGACCGCATCCCCGGCGCCTCGGCCAGCATCGGGCAGGGCGTGTCGGTGGAGGTCGGGGAGAAGCAGGCCGCTGTCGACCTCCAGCTCGTGGTGGAGTACGGCGTGTCCATCGCCGACCTGGCCCGGGCCGTGCGGCGCAACGTGATCACCGCGATCGAGCGGATGACCGGCCTCGAGGTGGTCGAGGTCAACATCGCGGTGAACGACATCCACATCCCCAGCGACGACGACCTCGACCGCGGCCCGGACACCACCCGGGTGCAGTGATCATCCCGCAGGAGGAACCATGAACGCCACCCAACTCGGCCTGCTGACCGGCCTCACCCTCGGCGTCGCCGCCGCGTTCGGCGGGTTCGGCGCCTTCCTCGCCGTGCTGGTGCTCGGCGGTCTGGGGCTGTTCGTCGGCCGCGTGCTGGACGGCAAGATCGACGTGTCCCAGTACATCGGACGCGGCCGGTGACCGCCGTCCTGCCGGACACCGGGCAGCGCGGTCGGACCACAGTGGACGGTCGTGTGGTGTCCCGGCTGGCGGCCAAGGCCGTCACCGAGGTGGACGGCATCGTCGACGGGGCGTCGGTGACCGCCGACGTTCGCGGCAGCGTCGTAGCGCTCGACGTGCGGCTGGCGATCGCCTATCCGTCGTCGCTGGCGCAGACCACGCGACGGGCCCGTGAGCACCTCGTGGGCCGGGTTGGGGAGTTCACGGGGCTGGATGTGTCCCGTGTGGACATCACCGTGACCGCCATGCAGTCCGGTGTCGCCGTTGGCCGGAGGGTGCGGTGAAGCGCCGATCCCGCCGCTCGGTCGCGGCGACCCTGGCGGCCATCGGGCTGTTCGCGTTGTGCGCCTTCGCCGTGACGGTGTCGGTGCAGGTGCTGATGGACCCGCGCCGGTGGCGTGACGTCGACAATGCCCTGGCTGTGCTGAATTCCGTTCGGTGGGGCGACATCGTCGTGCTGGCGGCCGCCGTCGGCGTCGGTGTGGTCGGCCTGGTCCTGTTGTTGGCCGCGCTGGTGCCGGGCCGGCTTGTTGTCGTGCCCCTTGCGCCTGATGACACCGGCATCGCCGCCGGTGTCGGCCGGCGCAGCCTCGGCTCGGCCCTGCGCCGCACCACGCTCGCGGTCGACGGGGTGAGCGCCGTCCGGGTCAAACGCCGACGCCGCAAGGTGATAGCCGCCGTCCGGACCACGCGGACCGTCACCGACGGCTTGGCCGACGCCGAGCGAACGGCCGTCGATCGGGCGCTGGACGGCATCGATCTCCGCACGCGGCCGACCGTCGCCGTCAAGGTCAGGAGGAGCAAGCCATGAACCGCCCGGCCCGCCTCAACCGGACGCTGCTCGCCCTGCTGGGCATCGTCTTGCTGGCGGCCGGCGCGATCGCCGCCGCCGCCCACTTCGCCCGGATCGGGCCGCTCGCGCCGGATTCGGCCGTGCTGCCCGACCTCGGCCGCCCGCCGGCGTGGACACCCACCGCCGTCGGGGCCGCCGGCGTGATCATCGGACTGCTGGCCTTGCGCTGGCTGCTGGCCCAGTTCGGCCGGGGGCCGAAGACCCACACCTGGCAGCACACCGAGGAATCCGGCGCGACGACGTACCGTCCGACCATCGCCGTCACGCCCTTCGAGGACGAAGTCGCCGCCCTGCCCGGCGTCCGCTCCGCCGCCGCCGATCTCGGCGGCACCCGCGACGCCCCCACCCTGGCCCTGCTCGTCACCGCCGAGCCCGACGCCGACCTCCGGTCGATCCGCCAGGCCCTCGCCGCCGATGTCCTGCCCCGCCTCCGCCAGGCCCTCGACCTCGACGCCGTCGCCGCCACCGTCGAATTCCGCTTCAGCACCACCACTGTCCGGGTGCTGTAGGTTCGAGGTCGGCCGCGGCGATCGAGGGGGAGACCGTTGGACAGCGAACTGGTGCACACCGTGCGCATTCGGCCCGGGGACACCGACATGCAGGGCATCGTGCACGCCTCGCGCTACGGCGTGTTCTTCGAGGCCGCCTTCATCGAGGCGTTCCGCACCGTCGCCGGCTCCTTCGACTTCCTCGCCCGCTCCGGCGTCGACCTGGTGATGGCCGAGATCACCATCCGCTACCGCTCCCCGGCCCGCTTCGACGACCTCCTCGAGATCGCCGTCCTGCGCCGCCACCTCGGCACCACTTCCCTCACCATCGCCTACCGCGGCGCCGTCGCCGCCCGCGAGGCCGTCACCGCCTCCGTCCGCTACGTCGCCTTCACCCCCGGCGAGTTCCGGAAGACCGCGATCCCACCCAAGCTCCGCGATGTGTTCGAGCGCATCCCGCCCACCCCGCCCGAGTTCGAAGCTCAGTGGGCGGCCACGTCATGAAGGGCCCCTTCCTGGCGTTGGGCGTGAGAAACGGTCCCTTGATCTAGGAGCCCGCTGGACGGTGGATCTCGTCCGGTGGGACCTCAGCGATGGGTCACACCGGTGTCGAAGGCGTGCGCCTCTCGAACCGCGTTGATCGACGCGGTGACCGGTCCGATCTCCAGGGGGCCGCTGTACGCCTTGTCGTCAATCACCGTCTCCTCGCCGCCGACCACCGGCCAGGCAGCGCCGTCCGGACTGCGGGGCACGCCGGTGCGGGCGAACTCGGTCCAGGCGTGCGTCATCGTCGCGGAGACGTCGGCGTCGATCTCGTCGTAGTCCTCGGCGGGGGTGAGATGTCCGAACAGATAAGGGAGTTCGGACATGTGGTAGGCGAGCTTGCCGGTGCGGCGGTTGCCGGGGGAGACGCGGCTGAAGCGGTAGAAGTAGGCGGTGCGGCCCAGCGAGGCGAATCGCCGGTAGGACGCCAAGGCGGGCTCGGCCCAGATGGCGGTGGTCATGAGCGCGGCGAGCGACTCGTACGGACTTCCGTTGAGGGAAGCCAGAACGTCGTCGGCCGAGGCCCCGGCGAGGACGGCGGCCGCTCGCGCGAGGGTGGCCGGGGTGTAGAGGTCGGCGGGGTCGACGGTGCCGGGCGGGGCGCCGTACGGCCCGCTGGGGGTGATGAAGTACCGTGCCTCGTCGGCAGTGTGCCCGAACAGCACGGGAATCTCGGCGGCCCAGCAGGACAGATCCGGGCCGACGACATCACCGTCCTCGGTGGGGCACCAGACCAGGTTGGCCGGGGTGTGGACCTGCCCGGGCGGCGGGATGACGCCGGCGAGTTGGAACGAGGCCGCGCGCACCTGCTCGACGGGAAGCTGGCGCAGATGCGCGATGTCGTTGCCGCCCAACTGGTCGAACAGCCGGGCGCTGGCGTCGACGACACGGTGCCGGCCGACGTTGGGCAACGCGGCGTACGGCTCGAAGCCGGCGCTCTGCACGATGGCCCGGTGGAACAGCCCGCGGGCCGACGGCGTGGCGAGCAGGGTCCGAACGGCGCTGGCGCCGGCGGACTGGCCGAAGATGGTGACGTTGCCGGGATCGCCGCCGAAGGCGGTGATGTTGCGGGAAACCCAGTCCAGCGCGGCGACCCAGTCCCGCACGGCGAAGTTGCCGCCGGTCTCGGGGTGGTGGGCGAAGCCGAGCGCGCCGAGCCGGTAGTTGATCGACACGTAGGTCACGCCGTGCTGCGCCAACGCGGTGCCGTGGTAGTCGGGCATCGACCCGGACCCGGTGATGAATCCGCCGCCGTGAATCCACACCATGACCGGCTGGCGCGCCTGCGGCTCCAGCCGAGCGGACCAGACGTTGAGGTGCAGGCAGTCTTCGCTCTGCTCGGCCCCGAGATCGTCGCCGTGGTGGACGGTCTGGATCGCGGCGTTGCCGAACGTCGTCGCGTCGCGCACGCCGTCCCAGCCAAGCGGCGGCTGCGGCGCGGCCCAGCGCAGCGGCGGTGCGGCGTAAGGGATGCCGCGAAACCGGAACACCCCGTCCCGCTGGTTGCCCTCGAGAAGGCCTTGCTCGACACGGACTTGCGTCATCATCCCTCCCCGGGGTCGGCCCGCAGGCCGGCGTGCTCGATGCCGAAGACGGCGCACGCCTCGTCGTTGTCGGGATGGTCGCCGCTGACGCCGACCGACCCGAGAATCACGCCTTTTTCGTCCCGCACAAGCACTCCGCCCGGCACCGGCACGACATTGCCACCGGACATGGCGGCCAGCGCGATGAAGAACGACGGGGCGAGGGCCGCACGCCCGGCCAGGGCGCGGGTGCCGCGGCCCATGCCCAGCGCGCCCCAGGCCTTGGCCTGCGCGATCTGCGGACGAAGGATCGCGCTGCCGTCCTGGCGTTTGAGCACCAGCAGGTGCCCGCCGGGGTCGAGCACGGCCACCGTCAACGGCTCGCAGCCGCGCTCGACTGCGTGGCGAAGCGCCGCGTCGACCACGGCCGACGCCTGGTCCAGCGACAGCATCAGGCCGGCTGCCCGACCGGTTCCTGGTCCTCGGCCGGGAACTCCTCCAGGTCGTACTCCTGCGACTCGCTGGCCGGGAGCACGACCGGCGGCAGCCCGATCAGGAACAGCTCCAGCGGATTCTCCCCGGCGACCAGGTCGAGCGACTCGCCCGCGTCGGCCTGGATCGCGGTGAGATAGCCGATCTGCTCGCAGTCGCACTCGCCGTCGCCGGCGAGCACGGTGACCAGCCGCCGGGCCTTGGTGTCCACAGTGGACCATCGGGCCCCTGGCCGCAGCCGGACCATCTCCACCCACACCCCGCGCTCGGAGAAGGCCCCCAGCCACTTGTGGTCAACGCCCTCCGCGTCCTCGACCGGAAGCCAGTTGAACCGCTGGGGGTCCGCGACGACCGGCAGCGAGTAGCGCGGCCGCGAGTACTTCAGGTGGCTGCCGAACACGTGCTCCCAGATGGTGGTCAGGCCCCACTGCCGGCTGCCGTCCGGGCGGACGTAGAACGGGCCGTCGAAGCTGCCGCCGGCGGCGATGAGCTCCTCCCGGGCCTGGCGGCGCTGCTCGATGCTCATGAAGCCGTAGCCGGACGACCCGCCGAACTGGAGCGTCAGGCCGAGCGGCTCGCCGGGCGCCATGCCCTTCATCGGCGATTCCTGCGGCCCGTAGGACAATCCCTCGGGGAAGTAGCCGACCTGGCCCTCCTTGAGGACCACGCCGCGCCCGTACGTCGTGTTGTCGCCGACCAGCGGCAGCCGGATCTGCTCGAAGTTGTGCCGGTGCCGCGGCATCGACCACTCGTCGACCTGCCTGGCCAGCACGTACATGAAGTTGTCGGGCGAGTCCGGCTCGCCCTTGAGCAGGTGCTGGAAGTGCAGCGCGCCGCTCGGGTGGTCGGAGAACCAGTTGTCCTCGTCGAAATGCACGATCTTCATCGGGTTCCTCCCAGTGGGTCAGCCCGCCAGCCGTGCGGTGAACATGCCGGCCAGCAGCCGGGCGTAGCCCGGGTCGGCGGCCTGGACCTTCTTGGCCTGCGGAGTGGACAGGATGAGGCTCGCCGCGTAGGCGGAATGCGCGTCCACGGCCTCGGCGGCACGCTCGGGCGACCGGCTCTCGACCGCCTCGACCAGCGCCATCCGGTGCTCGTGCAGGCCGCCGGCCACGCGCATCCACTCGGTCAGGCGGCCGCCGCTCAGCTCGATGGCCAGCTCCACCTGCACGTCGGCCAGCAGCCGGCACAGCGGGACCAGCAGGGCGTTGTGCGAGATCTCCGACATCCGCCGCATGAACGCCCGCAGGTCCTCCCGGGCGGTGTCGATGTCGTCGATGGCGGCCAGCTTCTCGGCGGCGGCCCGCAGCGAGGCGATCTCCTCGTCGGTGGCGTGCCGGGTCGCCTCCTGGGCGGCGTGTCGGTTGAGGGCGCCGAGCAGGCCGAGCACCTCGTGCGCCCCCACGCCCTCCAGCCGCACCACCGAGGCGATGGACATGCCGATCATGGTGTCGGGCTCGGCGGTGACGAACGAGCCGGCGCCGTGCCGGACGTCGACCAGGCCGATGGTGGCCAGCACGCGCACCGACTCACGGATCGTCGCGCCGCTGACGCCGTAGTGCTCGGCCAGCTCCCGTTCGGCCGGCAGCCGCGCGCCGTTGGCCAGCTCGCCGCTGAGAATGCGTTCCCGCAGGTCGTCGACGATCTGGTCGGCGACCCGGCTGCGGCCGATCCGGCGGTCGGGGCCGATGCTCGCTGTTTCGTGTGCCACCCGGCCGACGGTAGGCCGACTGGTTGCTGATGTCAACAAGTGACCGAGACACTAGGTGACTTGGAGACCTCGTGTTAGCGTGGTGGTCGAGCTCGACGAGGAGTCGCCGTGGAGTACTTGAACGAGGGCGAGTCGCCCAGTCCGGTCGGCCAGGAGCCGTGGGCGTTGGCCCGCAACGAGTTGCAGCAGGCCGCTCAGGCCGGTCACGACGTGGCCGGGTTGCGGCCCCGCCTGGAGTCCCTGTCGCCCCAGGACGAGGCCGAGCTGCTGGCGCTCTACCGGGAGATCCTGGACCGGCCACGGGTGCCGGACTGGCCGCACACGGAGACCTCGGCCCGGCACGAGATCGTGGCCACCCTGCCGGACGCCGCGCCGGCGGTCGAGCCGACGGCGCTGGGCGACCGCATCCACGGCGGCTGGCTCGGCCGGATCATC
This sequence comes from Kutzneria sp. NPDC052558, assembly GCF_044547355.1. Lineage (NCBI taxonomy): Bacteria > Bacillati > Actinomycetota > Actinomycetes > Pseudonocardiales > Pseudonocardiaceae > Kutzneria > Kutzneria sp. NPDC052558. The sequence goes on along the minus strand of NZ_JBIUAG010000002.1, from coordinate 701,534 downwards.
GGCAACATGATGGGCAAGCCCCTGGAGATCGGCCCCACCCGGGAGTCCATTCGGGACTACCTCCAAGCCAAGAACGCCTATCCGCTCACCGGATACGTGCCCTTCGACGACCCGGCCGAGCGGGACCGGCTGGGCCGGTGGGGCTTCGAGGGCCTCACGGCCGGCCGTGTGCACGGATCGGTGCGTGACGACGACATCGACTACACGGTGCTGGGCCTGCACCTGTTGGAGACCTACGGACCCGGCTACACCTCGCGGGACGTGGCGGCGGAGTGGCTGTCCCGCTTCCCCGTCTACCAACTGTTCACGGCCGAACGCGCGACCTATCAGAACCTGCTCCGGGACGTGCCGCTGGCCCAGGCCGGGGAGCACCGCAACCCGTACCGGGAATGGATCGGCGCGCTGATCCGCGCCGACATCTTCGGCTTCACCTGGCCCGGCCGGCCCCGCCGGGCCGCCATCCTGTCCCATCAGGACGCCGCGCTCAGCCATCGGGCCAACGGCATCTACGGGGCGATGTGGGCTGCCGCGCTGATCTCCTCGGCGTTCACCGCCGCCGGCCCGGAGGAGTCCATTGTGGAGTCGCTCCGGCACGTGCCGCCGGACTCCCGGCTGGCCGTCGAGATCACGACCGTGCTCGACCAGTTCCGCCACGGCCTGGACTGGGAGAAGTGCCTGGACGACCTGCACGCCCGACACGCCGGCATGAGCTGGGTGCACACCGTCAACAACGCCGGCGCGCTCACCGCGGCGGTGCTGTGGGGCGGCGGCCGGTTCGGCGAGACGGTCGGGCTGGCCGTGCAGGCCGGCCTGGACACCGACTCGATCGGCGCCACCGCCGGCGCGTGGGCCGGCGCCTTCCTCGGCCGGGCGGCCCTGCCCGCCGAGCTGGTCGATCCCCTCGAAGACCGTTGCCGCACCGGGATTTTCGGCTTCGGGGACCTGCCCGTCTCGTCGCTCGCCGAGCGGACCCTCGCGATCGCCGAGGCCAACCTCCTCAGCACGGCTGGAATCTAGACAAGGAAGTCGCCAGATGACCAGCAAGCTCGACACCGAGACCCGGCCGGAGCAGCATCCCGGCCGCCTGTTCACTCCCGGCCTCGCCCTGTTCAACGTCGGCGCGTACATGGCGCTGCTCACGCCCGTCCGCCTCACCCTGCCGCTCAAGGTCGCCGATCTGGTCGGCGACCAGCACAAGGCCGCCGCGTTCGGCCTGGTCGCCGCGGTCGCCGCGGTGTTCGCGATCGTCTGCGGCCCGCTGGCCGGCCGCCTGTCCGACCGCACGGTGTCCCGATTCGGCATGCGCCGGCCGTGGATGGTCGGCGGCGCGGTCGGGGCGGTGCTGAGCGCGGTGCTGATCGCCACGGCCGGCTCGCTGTGGCAGGTGGTGCTGGGCTGGTGCCTGGCGACGATCTTCATCAACTCCGCGCAGGCCGCCGCCAACGCGACCGTGGCCGACCAGGTGCCGCCGCAACGGCGCGGACTGGTCTCGGGCATCGCCGGCCTCGGCACGTCGATCGCGATCCTGACCGGATCGCTGGTGGTGGACGGGTTCCAGGGCGACATCGCGCGTTTTGTCGTGCCCTCGGCCATCATGGTGGTGTGCACGGCACTGTTCGTCCTGTGCCTGAAGGACCGCAGGCTCACCGAGCGGCCGGCCCCGTTCAGCCTGAAGGAGTTCGCCGGCTCGTTCGTCTTCAACCCGCGCAAGAACCCCAACTTCGGCTGGCTGTGGCTCGGGCGGTTCGCCATCCAGTTCGGCAACACCGGGGTGCTGGTCTACTTCGTCTACCTGCTCACGGATCGCTTCGGCCTGGCCGGCTCGGCCCTGACCGGCACGGTGGTGCTGGTCAACCTGGGCGCCACCGCCACGGCGATCCTGTCCAGCTATCTCATGGGCTGGTGGTCGGACCGGGCCGGCCGCCGCAAGCCGTTCGTGGCGGCGGGTTCCCTGCTCATCGCGCTGGGACTGGTGTTGATGGCCTTCGCGCCCGACGCGAACTGGGTGATCGTCGCCAGCGCGATCGCCGGCCTCGGCAGCGGCGGCTTCCTCGCCGTCGACCTGGCGCTGGCCACCCAGGTCCTGCCCAGCCGGGGCGACACCGCCAAGGACCTGGGCGTGCTGATGGTCACCAACCCGCTGCCGCAGTCGGTCGTGCCGATCATCGCGCCGGCCGTGATCGCCGTGGGCGCCGCCACGATCGGCGGCTACACCCTGCTGTTCCTGCTGGCCGCGGTGATCGCGGTGCTCGGGGCGGCGTGTGTCTACCGCATCAAGGGAGTCAACTGACATGAACACCACCGCTGCCACGGCGGCCGGCCGGGTGCGCGGCCTGGTCGAGGACGGACTGACCGTGTTCCGGGGCATTCCGTTCGCCCAGCCGCCGGTAGGGGAGGCCCGTTTCGCCGCGCCGCGCCCGGCCGCGCCGTGGGACGGCGTGCGGGACGCGGTCGCGTTCGGCCCCCAGCCGCCGCAGTCGCCGATGCGCCCCGGGATGCCGATCGTGCCCGAGACGTCGACCGACTGGCTGACGCTGAACGTGTGGACGCCCGAGGCCGACCGGGCCGCCCGGCGCCCGGTGCTGGTGTGGGTCTACGGCGGGGCCTACCTGTCCGGGTCCTCGGCGATCCCGGTCTACAATGGACGGAAGCTGGCCGGTGACGTCGTCCTGGTCACCTTCAACTACCGGGTCGGCGTCGAGGGTTTCACCCAGATCGCCGGCGCCCCGGCCAACCGGGGCCTGCTCGACCAGATCGCCGCCCTGCGCTGGGTGCGGGAGAACATCGAGGAGTTCGGCGGCGATCCCGACCAGGTCACCGTGTTCGGCGAGTCCGCGGGCGCCGGATCGGTCGCCGCCCTGCTGGCCATGCCGGCCGCCAGGGGTTTGTTCCACCGGGCCATCGCGCAGAGCGTGCCCGGCACGTACTTCTCCGCTGAGCTGGCCGCCGACATCGCCACCGCCCTGGTGTCGGACCTGGGCCTGAGCCCGACGGTCGCCGACCTCGCCGCCGTCGACCCGTACAAGCTGGCCGAACTTCCGACGACGCTGCGGCCGGCCATGCCCCGGTTCGCCGACCGCTGGGGGACGGTCGCGCACACCATCACCCCGTTCTCGCCGGTGGTGGACGGGGAATCGCTGCCCCAGGCCCCGTGGCAGGCCCTGGCCGCCGGAGAGGCGCGGGAGGTGCCGCTGATCGTCGGCCACACCCGTGACGAGTACCGGATCCTGCTGGCGGCCAGCGGCCGGATGGGCAAGATCACCGCCGAGCAGGCCACTCGCGCCCTCGACGTGTTCGGGCCGGGGCCGGAGTCGGAATCGGCCTACCGGGCGGCTTTTCCCGACGCCACCGACGAGTACCTGTTCGAACTCGTCCAGTCCGACTGGACGCTGCGGATGCCCTCGCTGCACCTCGCCGAGGCCGCCGTCGCCGGCGGCGGGCGGGCCCACGTGTTCGACCTGACCTTCGTGGCCCCGGCCGACGGCGGCCGGCTCGGCGCCTGCCATGGTCTTGACGTGCCGCTGACCTTCGGCGAGCTCGACACGTACGCGGGGATGCCCTTCGACCTGTTCGGCTCCGAGCCCTCGGCCGAGGCGCAGGCCCTGTCCGCGTGGATCCGTTCGGCCTGGATCTCCTTCGCCAGCACGGGATTCCCGGGGTGGCCGGCCTACGACCCCGAGCAGCGGCTGACCCAGATCCTGGACGACGAGGTGACGACATCGGCCTACCCCGAGGAAGAGTCGCGCCGGCTGTGGGCCGGGCACACGTTCGACGTGCTTCCCCTGCTGTGACCTCGTCCCCGGCGGCAGATCGACGCCCTCATCAGTTCGGGAGAGATACCGGTGGCGCCCGTGAGTGACAAAGCCCCGACCATTGCTCGAGTCGCCCGCGGCGTGCTGCTCGTGGCCGCCGTGCTCGTGGCCCTTTTTGTCCTTTTCGGACAGCTGATGGCGGTGCTGCCGGTCGCCTGGCTGTCGCCGCTGCAGATCGTCGCACTCGCCACCTCGGGGATGCGGGATCGGTTGGGGGCGTGGAACATCGTGCTGGCGGTCGCGGCCATTGCCGTCGGCGTGATCACGCTGCGCCGGGGCGGTCGGCGGCGGTTGCCGGTCACCGTGTCGGCGATGAGCGGCACGGCGCTGCTGCTGGTCGTGATCACCACCGCGGTGCAGGTGTTCACCGTTCACGGCGAGACCGGCCAGTGGTTTCCTCTCTCGCCAACGGTTCCGGGGAGCGCGGTCGGACGAGCTCCGGACACGACCGTCACCTACGCCACGCTCGACGGCCAGCCGATGAAGGCCGACCTGTACCTGCCGAAGACCTCGTCGGCGGCCCCGCTGGTCGTCAGCATCCACGGCGGCGGTTTCATCGGCGGCAGCCGCGGCCGCACGCCGTACACGAGTTGGCTGGCCGACAACGAGTACGCGGTGCTCGACGTCGACTACCGGCTCGCCTCCGCGACCGTGCACACCTGGAACACCGCCGACGCCGATGTCGCCTGCGCCATGACCTGGGCCACCACGCACGCCACCGAGTACCGCCTCGATATGGGCCGGGTCGCCACCTTCGGCGGCTCCGCCGGCGGCAACCTGGCCGTCAACGTCGCGTACAAGGTCAACGCCGGCATTCTCACGCCCAGCTGTGGCACGACGGCGCAGCTGCCCCGGGTGAAGACGGCGATCGGCTCGTACCCGGTGGTCGACATGACGGACTCCACCACCGAGGGCTCGTTCGGGCGGCAGGTCGCCAACTGGTATGTCGGCGGCCTCGCCGACCAGTACCCGCAACGGTTCCGGGCCGTCGACTCGGCCGACCAGATCAGCCCGGCCGCCCCGCCCACGCTGCTCGTCCAGGGCTCCGCCGACCATCTGGTCTACGCCGACCACACGAAGGCGTTCGCCGACCAGCTGACCGCGGCCGGCGTCGCCAACCGCTACGTCGAGATTCCCTTCCTGGACCACGGTTTCGACTCATCGGCCCTCAACATCGGCACGCTGGCCACCCGCACGCTGCTGCTGCCCTGGCTCCAGGAGCACCTGGCATGACCGGCCCGCTGATCACCCCGACCGGTGGCTCGCCGGCTCGACCTGCCCGATGACGTGCGGCCCCTGATCCTCAAGGACAACGCCGTCCGCCTGCTCGGCCGGTAGCGGTCAGTTCGGGCGGGAACGGGAGGCCCGCCACATGGTGTGCTCCCGGCTGACCGCTTCCTCGGAGTCGGCGACCTCGGCGGCCCAGGTCTCCTCGTCGTCGACGAGGTCCAGGCGGGAGCGGGCGATGGCCAGCTCGTTGGCGGCGAAGGTGTAGGCCCGGGCAAGGGTGGTGTGCTGGCGCAGGCTGGCCCAGGCGGTGCCGGCGGCGATGACCGCGGCGACCACGCCGGCCAGGTTGAGGTCGACGAAGCGCAGGGCCTTGGCCAGCGCGGCGGCGATGCCGAGGACCTCGATGACCAGCAGGGACAGGTGCCACTGGGTGGCCCGCCGCTCGTTGTGGACGGCCTTGCCGGCGTACCAGGCCTGTTGGTCGGCGATGCGGAACCGCAGGTAGGCCTCCTTGCGGGTGGCGAGGTCGCGGGAGCGCAGGTCGTGCATGGCGGCGGTGACGGTGGGCCGCAGCGACGGCGTGATGCAGGTGGTCGGGGCCTCGTCCAGCAGGCGTGACATCTGTTCGACCAGGCGGCGCTCGGCGAGCTTGTCGTTGCCCTGCTTGGCATACGGCACACCGCCGACGCTGTAGCGCCAGGCCAGGCTCTTGGCCGACTCGGCCAGGGCACGCCCGTCGTACCAGCGCTCGGCCGGCCGGGTGGTCCGCAGGTTGGCCTCGGTCACCGCGATGGCGGCCAGGGCGGCCGCGGTGCCGAGCGCCGCCACGTCGAGGCCGGACGTCTCCGCGGGCCAGGTGCCGGTGACGGCGGCGGCGATGGTGAGCAGCAGCCGCAGCCGAACCGTGCGCACGTACTGGCGTTGCCCCGACCGCGACGCGGTGTCGGCGGCCTCGTACAAGCCGGGGAGATCGGTCTCGACCAGACCGTGTTCGGTGCGGACCACGGGACGGACCCCCTTGGCGTATTGATGACGACAGCATATGCGGCGACACTTGCCGTCGGCCGGCAAGCGGGACAAATGGCCGCCAAATGTCGTTCGTGTCAGCGATTTGTCATGTCTGTGTCGAAGCCGGCGGTGATGGCAGGAAGAGGTCAGTTGTCGGCCTACTACTTGCGGTGTCGGCGCGGCCGGATGCATGCTGATCCAATCAACGGGGGTCGTCCTAAACATCGCGGGGAGTGGTTGGCCATCCGACCGCCAAAGAAAGACCACATCGCCGTTTATTGGCTGGTGGCAATCAATTACCGGAATCACGTTCGACTGGGACTGTGGCGCTGGTGGGCCCGGCCGGCCGGCTACGGGCCGCTGGCCCGCTGGTCGGACGCCCGCGCCGGACGTCGGGACGGCCGCGGTCGCGTGGTCGATGCGCTCGACACCGCGGCCGGCCCCGGCCGGTCGACCGTGACCACGCCGCGGGTGAAGGCCCTGATCAGCCGGGCCGAGCAGGGGCAGGACCGGGAGAAGATCCGATTCCTCAAGCTGTGGACCGAGTTGCAGCGGGTGCGGGTCCGCTACGCCGGGCCTGCCGAGGCCCAGCAGGAGCGCGTCGCCATGGCCGAGCGGGAACTGGCCCGGCTGGACGGCGAGGTCGACACCAGCCTGTTCGGCCACCTGACCGACGAGCGCTATCCGCGCGAGTTCGTCGAGCGCAGGCGACGGCGGCTGATCGAGAGCCGGCGGGCCGAGGTGGCCGAGCGCTACGTGCTCGAAAAGGAGCTGCTGATCCGGCTCGAACAGCGGGTCACCGCGGTGGACTTCGCGATCGCCGCGCTCAACGACGTCGCCCAGATCCGGGTCCGCCAGGCCCACGCACTAGGTCAGCGCCGCATTTTTGCCTATTGGGCCGAGCTCATCATCACGCATCCGGAAGGCGCCGTCGTGAATGCTCGACTGCTGCCGGCGCTGCCGGCCCTTCCGGTGTGGAACGGCCCCCAGTCGGAGAACGGGAACAATGAACTTCCTGCCTAAGAAGAAGGTCGGGCGGCGCCGCCGCCCGCCGCGCGCCCATTCGGCCGGCACCAACGTGATCGGCTTCCAGCCGTCGGACGTCGACCGCGACGCGCTGCGCTCGGAGGTGCGAGGGGCCATCGGCCGCCTGGCCAAGGGCGCGCTCGACGAGACCAGCGGCGGCGTGCTCGACCGGCTGATCATCGCCTGGAGCAAGCAGTGGCTGGCCCACCTGGCCCAGGACTTCATCCGGTTCCGGGTCCGCGCCCAGGAGCGGCAGGCCCGGCTGACCGCGGCCCTGGACAAGTTCGAGAAGCGGCTGCGCCAGGCCGAGCGCGCCAGCGCCGACCGGGAGCACGAGCGCGAGGCCGCCCGGCTGCGCATGCTCGGGGCCACCCCGACACCCGAGCCCGGGACGGCCCGGCCCGGCGGCATGCCGGCATCGGCAAACGAGGGCGGGCCGGCCCCGACGCCGATGCCGGGCGGCGACATGCTGCCGTCGGCCGATCCGACCTCGTTGACCGGTCGCGCCGGCCATGGGCTGTTCTACCTGATCGCGCTGCTGTTCGCCGTGGGTGCGGACATCGCGGCCTTCGTGAACGTCCTCGAGTTGGCCATGCCCAACCAGGACCAGAGCATCGTCATCGTGCTGGTGCTGGGATTCACGGCGGTTGTCGTGGTCCTGGCGCACGGGGCCGGGAGCCTGCTGCGCGACCGCCGGGCCGGGGTCGGGTGGATTCCCGCCTTCGCGGTTCCGCTGTGCGTGTCGATCTGGCTGTCGCTGGGACTGATCGCGGCCTGGGTGCGGTGGATGTTCGGCTCCGTCCCGAACGACATCGGCACGATCGCGGTCGGGGCCGCCAGCCAGCCGGAGTCCCGGGTCACCTACGCCATTCCGGCCGCGCTCATCTTCCTGGCCCTCTACATCGGCAGCGGACTGGTCGCCGCCCTGGGGGCCTACGTCGGCAACAACCGCCTCCAGGCGGCTTTTCGCAATGCCGCCAACGCACACGACCGCTCCATCAAGCACGTCGTGACCTGCGCCGACGCCCTGGAGCGGCAGAAGGCCAAGTGCGCCAGCCAGGCCGACGCGCTGGCCGTCGCCGAGGAGACGTTGCGGCAGCAGGAAGACAGTCTGCTCGCCTTCGCCGACGAGCTCCAGCAGCACGCCCGGCAACTGATCGCCGAGAAAGCGTTGGACCCCGCCGTCACCGATGTGATCACCAACCACCTCCAGCTCCTGCCCGGTCCCCAAAGCCGTGAGAGTGCCTAACCCATGAAGCGCAAGGTTTTGTTCGCCGCCCTGCTGGCGATCGCGGGAACCCAGCTGTGCGCCTGCGGCATCTTCTGGCCGGCGGACCCGCCGCCTCCCGTGTCGGCGCCGTGCCACCCGACCGGCTCCGGCCCGCTGACCCTGGCGATCGGAGCCCGGGCGAACGTGCCCAAGCCGCAACTGCCGGCTGATGTGCAGGGGCTGATGAAGGCGACGGCCAAGCAGTTCCGGCAGCTCACCACGGTGCGCGTCGATGGCTCACCCACGGTGGTGTTCGCCCAGCAACCACCAAAGCCTGCCAACAACAATCCCGCCAACGAGCGGGCAGCGGCGGCTTATGTCGCCGCTGCCCAGCAGTCGCTGGTCAAGGACATCCTGGCCAAGGCTCCCGGCGCGGATGTGCTGGCGGCGTTGTCCCTCAGCGCGCGGGCGACGCCGTCGGGCGGCACCGTGGTGTTGGTCGACTCGGGGCTCCAGACCGCGGCCCCGGTCGACTTCGTCAACGACCGGCTGCTGGAGGCCAACCCCTCGGACGTGGCCGACTACCTGACCAAGGAGAACCTCCTGCCCGATCTCAAGGGGCGCACGGTGATCCTCGTCGGGTTGGGCAACACGGCCCCGCCGCAGCAGCCGCTCGACAACAACCAGCGGGCTCACGTCGTGGACACCTGGAAGGCGGTCGCCGAGAAGAGCGGCGCGTGCGTGGTGACCGAGCAGCAGGCCAACTCCGAGCCGTCCCTGGCCGGGATTCCGGCGGTGCCGGTGGTCGCGCCGCCGGCGGCGCCGGCCCCGAACTTCTGCGGCACGGTGGAGTTGGGGGAGAGCGACAACATCTCCTTCCAGCCGGATTCGGCCGCGTTCCGCTCGCCCGAGGCGGCCAAGGACACCCTGCGCAAGTTCGCCGATGTCCTGCGGGACGGCAGGCACCGCGCCGACCTGATGGGGACGACGGCCAGCGAGGGGCCGGTCGCCGGGCGGCTGGAGTTGTCGGCGAGGCGGGCCAACGCGGTCAAGGATGTGTTGGTGGGACTGGGGGTTCCGGCGGCGGACCTCAGTGCCCGCGGGGTCGGCTCCGACTGGCCGGGCCATCAGCCCGACACCGGCCCGGACGGCCAGCTGCTGCCGGGGCCGGCCGGGCAGAACCGCAAGGTGGTCATGACGATCACCTGCCCCGGCTGACTCCGGTGATCCGCTACACCGCGGCCCAGCGGTTCACCGACGGGCGGCAGGCCCGGCGGGACGCCCACGCCGGCCTGCCCCAGCCAGGTCCGACGCCGTTGTCCACGCCGTATCGGGATTCCCTGATCGCCGGCGCACGGGAGCAGTGCGAGGCCGTCCTGCTGGGCTACCGCGCGATCCAGGCCGACTATCAGCGCCGATGGGCCGCTCGCCTGGCCGTGGTGCGGGAGGCCGAGGCCCAGCTGGCCCGGGCCGAGGCCGCGGTGCGGGACCTGGCGGTGCGGCCGTCCAACGCGGTCCTGACCAAGCGCACCCTGGGCGAGGAGCACCGGTCCGACGCCATCGTCCGCGAGCGACGGCTCCGTGAGCACGCCCAGAAGTACTTGCGGGCCAAGGAGTTGGTGAAGGCCGCCCGGGCCGAGGTCGACCAGCGCCGGCGGGAGCTGCCCATCGGCCGGGGACGGCTGCGTCGGCAGGCCAAGGTGGCCGGGAACCGGATCCGGCAGATCCACCGGCACTGTCATCGCCGCATCGCCGAGTACCGCCGGGTTCTGGCGCACAGCCATCCCCGTGCCGGCCTGGTGGCGCAGGGAATGGACGTGCTCGAACCCGCTCTGCCGGGGTGGTTGCGTGACGAGGTGGTCCAGCTCCCGAAGCTTCCGGCGGCGCTGGAAGCGTTGCCCACGGCCGAATCGGATGGGGACCGGATTCCGCTTCGCGACGGGTTGGTCATCGGATCGTGCCCGGACCGGGCCGACGTTGTGGTTGCCGGGCACGGCATCGCGGCGGAGCACGCGGTGGTGCGTCGACGCGGCGATGGCGTGGTGTTGAAGGACATCGGGTGCGGGGATCGGGTGTTCGTGGGGGCGCGGCCGGTGCGGCGGGTCGGGTTGGAGCCGGGGGTGAGGTTCGACATCGCGGACTGCCGGTTCCGGGTGGATGAGGGCGGCGAATATCTGATCAAGACCCTCGCATCGGGGTACGGGCTGGTGGTGTCGGAGCTGTCGAGCCAGGTGGTGACGGCGATGGGCGTGGAGCCGAAGCTGACGAGGGTGAGCTTCAGCCAGCCGGCGGGCACGGTGTTGGCGGTGCTGGACCCGACGCGGACGAACGGCCTGTTGCCGGTGCTGCTGGGGGCCATGCCGTCGAGCGGGACAATGTGCTTCCACGATCTGAACATGCGCCTGAACGGACCGCAGATCGGCACGTGGACTCGTTTTGTGCCAAGGCAATCCCGTTGGCGTCGGGGCCGCACGGTGCGCCGGACGCTGGAACGTGCGGATCGGCGGCTGCGGCCGAAGGGGACGAAGCGCGAGCGGATGCCGGGCCCAGTCCGGCGGGTGGTCCGACAGTTCGAGTTGGAGTCCATTGTGGACTACCGGATGGACGCGCTGCGGTCCGGCCAGCGCAAGCGGGTGGCGATCGCGGTGGAAGTCCTGGCCGGGCCGCGGCTGTTGCTGCTGGACGAGCCGACGGCCGGCCTGGACCAGGCCGGCAGCAAGCGGATCATGACCGGGCTGCGCAAGGCGGCGAGCGACGGATGCACGGTGCTGCTGACCGTGAGCTCGATGCGGGAACTCCCGTTCGTCGACCAGGTCGTGGTGCTCGGGACGAAGGGGCGCGCCGTCTTCAGCGGCACGCCGGAAGAGTTGCCGGCGGCGCTCGGCGCGCGGGACGACCGGGCGCTGCGTGAGTTGCTGGAGAAGTCCACCGACGAGCTGGCGCGGGCCTACGCCGCCGGCCCGTCCGCCGCCCGCGCGCGAGCCCGCGCGGCGGCCGCTGACCAGAAGGCCTGGCAGACAACAGGGGCTGACCGATGACACCACAGACGCACCGCCACCGATCGATGATCGCCACGCTGCTCGTCGCTCTGCTGGTCGCGCTGGCCGGATGCAGTGGCGACCCCGCGCCGCCGCCGGCGCTGCCGACGACCACGAGCGCCACCGGCGAGCCGGGTTTCCTGATCTCGTACGCGGCGGCCGCGAGCCGTCTCGACGGCATGGACGCGGACACCGCCCAGGAGCAGATCCGCGACTGGGCGACGCTGGCCCTGGCGTCCTATTTGGACATCGACGCGCCCCGGCTGCGGGCGGCGACCTTCGACACTCTGCCGGTCCGCGACCCGGGCCTGGCCGATCTGGCACGGCAACCGAGCGGCCCCGGACGTTCGCTGTACGACGGGAAGGGCGTGCTGCACCTGCTCGTCCAGCGGGACGACCCGCACCGGGCCCGGACGATCGGCCTGCTGCTGGACCAGTATCGGACCGATGCCGGCAGCGATCCGGCCCAGGTTCAGGTGCACGACTACCGGATCGTCTCCGACCAGCGGATGGTCGCGGTGGCGATCGGCAAGCCCGGGCCGACCGCGAAGGTGCGGGAGGCCAACGGCTACGTCTCGATGCGCGTGGACACCGCCGACGGGCTGACCGGCTTCCTCGACAAGACCAGGAACTTCTCCGGTCTGGAGGTGCGCGGGTCGCAGGTGTGGGCCAACGGCTGGAACTGGCCGGACGTGCCGGCGGCGCCGGTGACCGCCGCCGACGTCTCGGTTCTCCAGCGCGGCTACGCCGCCACTACCGGTCCGCTGCCGGGCTTTTCCCTTGACCCCGGGCCGAAACTGACCGCGGCCGACGTGCACGCCATCGTCCCTGACCTGAGCTCGGACCTCGCCGACGCGGTGGCTGCCGGCGCCAACAGCCCGGCGGTCGACAAACTTCGCACCACGGTGTGGAATGCGCTGTTCAACGGCGGCCAGCCGCCGCCAGGGCTGTCCCCGGACCGCACGCGGTTGTGGGCGCTCTACAACATGATCGTCGACTACCCGGCCTACAGCCAGGCCCGGTTCGACGGCCCGCTGGCCGGCACCGAGGTCGGCATGACCTTGATGTACGACGACTTCGAGGCCAAGCAGTGGTCCAACGGCGTCGGCGACTCGGTGCCCAGCAAGGCCGTTCCCGGCTTCGTGGCCGCCCCCGACGCCGCCACCCCGTGGGGGCAGTGCGTCAATGACGCCGTCAGCGAATCGGGTCGGCTGTGGTTCGGCCAGGACCAGGCGGGATTCGCCTTCGCCAGCAACCGGGTCGACATCGGGGCCCGGGCCACCCGGCTGTTCGCCAAGGCCAACAGCGACAGCGGCGAGGTTCAGCCGAGTTACAGCTTCGGGCGCGGACTCACCTGGTGGGATCAGCACTTCCAGGCCGTCGCCGACTACGAGCCGCAGTACGAGCGGCTCGACCAGATCATGCGCTGGAGCGGCGCGCTGGAGTGGCTGGTCGCCAAGGCCGGCAAGCGACTGCCCGAGGCCGGCGGGCCGGCCGACGCCGGCCTGAGGTTCGCCGACTGGTACGCCAGGAACAACCAGTTGAAGGAGCGGTCGGGTATCACCTTCGTGAGCCCGCCCTCGGCCACGCAGGAAGCCCTGCTGCCCAACGCGTCCAGGACCTTCACCGACTGCGGGTTCGCCGTGGTCGCCGGCGGTGTCGAGCTCTCCGACGGCATCTCCTTGCAGGGAAACGGGAACTACCAGGCGTCCCTGCCGCCGTCGGTGCGCCGGGCCGGGCCGGTGGACCCGGATTCCAGCTATGACAACGCGACCGGGGCCGGCCACCTCAAGCAGGAGTCGATCAACAGCGAGAGCAAGGTCGACAGTTACCGCGACTACGTGTTCTCGCCGGTCAGCGACGGCAAGGCCGGCGTCGAGATCACCGCGCCCGGCCGCAAGGTGGCCGCGCTGGGTGACTTCAAGGTCAACGTCAGCGAGTCCGTCCCCCGCACGGCCAAGACCGAGATCTCCGTGCGGGACGGTGCTGTCTCCGAGCAGATCTCGTTGCAGGGACAGGACTTTGGCACGGTCACGGCGGCCAGGGGTCACGGTACGATCGTCGTCGCGTGGAATCCCGGCCCGGTGGCCAGCGCGGTGACGACGTTGGACGAGCTCCAGCGCCACTGGGGCGCACCGCTGGATTCCGACACCGTCGTCACCCGCGACGTCAACGGCCAGACCGAGTATCGGACCGGCGCGCTGGACGATCCGTGGCTGCTGGTGACCGCGGACGCGCCGGCCGGCGAGGACCTGACCTTCCGCCTCGGCAAACCCGGAAAGGTGGGCGAGCCCACCCAGTTCGCCGAGGGGGTTCTGCGCGGGCCGCCGGATCTGGGCGGGCCGGACCAGTTCGAGGCCATCACCCCGGCCAAGGACGGCCAGCCGCCGAGGATCGATCCCGTGGGCTCGCCCGACTCGCAGGCCCGGTCGATCCAGTTCGACACGCCGGCCGGCGGCGGGTTCAAGGCGTACGAGGGCGACGACGGCCGGTTGGTGGTGAAGCACGCCGACCTGGCCCATGATCCGGCGGCGGTCGCCGCGGTCGCGAAGATGCCGGACATAGCCAAGTCCATGCAGGAGGCGGCCAACGCCCACGACGGCCACTACCGCGTGGTCGCGCTGGGTGGCGAGGGCGTGGCCCTGGCCGGCGTGAACCGGGTGTTCGTCGCGGCGATGAACGACATCGTGGCGGCCGATGTGTTCCGCATGATCAGCCTGAGCCGGGCGCCGCCGCTGGTCGACCTGGCCGGCCCGGACGCCCTGTATGTCGGCCCGGAGGCGCTGAAGGTCGATCCGCGCGCCGAGCGCAAGCAGATGACCATGCAGGACGTGGTGGGCCAGCACGACAGCGAGGTCTACCTGGCCGAGAGCGCTCGGACGACCTTGCACCTCCGCGAGGGACGGATCACCGCCGACGAGCTGCCTCGCGACACCCGCGTGATCGTGGTCCAGGCTCAATCCCCGGTGCTGGCCGCCGTGCCCGAGATCCTCGACTACCGGCAGACCCATTGGCAGCTGGTCGGTTCCGGCGGCGGCAACCCGCCCGACGTGAGCCGCTGGCTCCAGACGCCGACCATCCAGACCACGCCCAGTCCGACCCCGACGACAACGCCGACCTCCGGCGGCCCCAACCCGGCCACTGCCCGAACGGTCCTGCTCGTCTGTGCGGACACCACCCCGCCGGCCCGGGAATGCCAACCATGACCGAAGTGGTCGCGGGAACCGAGATCGGGGACGCCGTCACGGCGGCCGACCAGGCCTATCACCGCAAAGATGTGCACGGCGTGGACGAGGCCTATCGGCACGCCTGTCATCTGGCCGTGAAAGGTGGACAGGACATGCTTTTCATCGACCTGGCCGTCGATCATGCCTCGCGACTGATGGCGCTCGGCGATGCCGCGCTGGCGTTGCGGCGGTGCGAGCACCACCTCACCCAGCACGAGCACCCCACCCTTGCCGTGCTGCGAGCGGAGATCCACAGCAAGCTCGGCAACCACACGGCCGTTCTGGCCACAGCCAAGGCGATTCGACGGCGCTGGTCGTTGTCGGCCGAGGAGAATGCCCGGCTGTTGCGGGTGGTGGCGCTGGCCGCCGCCGACCGTGAGAACTACGACCTTGCCCGAAAACTGCTGGAGGAAGCCGGAAAGGTCATTCCGGCGATCGACCGGGAACTGCTGCTGATCACGTTGCACGAAGGCAAGACTCCGGTCCCGTTCGAGGAATTGCGAGGCGAGCGACCGCACACGGCCGCCGACTACCTGCGCCTCGCCCTGGCCCTGCGGCGCGAGCACCGGTACGAGGAAGCCGCCGATCTGCTGCGGAAAGGCGCCTACGCGCCGGGAGTCGATCCGGCCCTGGTGCTGCCGATGCTGTGCGAGCTGGTCGTGCTGCTCCGGATCCTGCACCAGGACGAGCAGGCCGAAATCCTGTGTCCGCGATTGGCGGAAGCGGCCAGGTGGGTTCCCGATCAGGGTGCGGCCCAGGAGATGCTGGACGGGATCTCGCCGGTCGGCCGGTCCGACACCGCGCGGTTCACTGACCATGTCGCCCACGCCAGGCGATTGATGGCCGAGACCGGGATCAACGATCTCGAAGCCGGTAGCCAGCTCGGGGAGGTCGAGTGCCGCCGGCGGCTGGGCGAGGTCGAACGGATCCTGGGCCTGTTCCGCGACGCCGGGCTGTCCGAGCGGGAGATCGTCCGCTGGCACCTGGTCGCCGGCGAACTCGAACTGGCACTGGGCAATCTGGCCGAGGCGGTCAAGCACCTGCGGGTCGTGTGCAGCGCAGAGGCGACGCTGCCGGCAGTGAAGGCGTCCGCGCTGCACTTGATCGGGCACGCCTTCCATCGTCTGTCCAAAGGGGATGAAGACGACGACCGGGCCGCGAGGTGCTGGGAGGAGGCCCATAGGATCGAGGAGGACATCGCCCGCCGGCAGCCCAGCGACGTCATCCGGACCGGGCTGTTGCTGGCCGCCGCGACCGAACTCGACCAGCGGGTGGCCGCGGCCGTCGCCCGTCATCGCCGTTGCGGGGACGAGGAAACCGCCGCCGCGATCGTCGTGGCGATGGAGGCGGCGCGGGGCGCGATGATCCTGCCGGCCCTCGACATCAAGCTCACCCGGGACCTGCCCAAGGCCCACGATCTCGCTGGCGCGCGGCAGTGGCTGACCGAGACGGCCCGGGAGCTGCCCAAGGACCAGGTCGTCTGGATGCTCCACCCCGGCCAGGCCAGCGTGCACCACGCGGTGATCGGCCGCGACTGGGTCCGCCACCTTTCCTTTTCTCTACAGGGAAAGGGTCGAAGGGGTCTCAAGGACGCCATCGACGGCCACATGGCGTACTGGCATCCGGACTACCTGGAGTTGAGCGTCGTGGCCGGGGAGTTCGACAGGACCCTGGCTTATATCACCGAGCTGCTCGGCGTCGCGGAGGTGATCCCGGCGCTGCTCCCGCCCGGCGCGAAGCGGATCGCGATCGTGGCCGGCGACGAGCTGTCGGACATTCCCTTCGGGGGCATGGTGTTGCCGGGGGCCGTGGACCATATCGGCCTGCGCTATGCCCTGTCGGACCTGCCATGCTTGTCCGCGCTACGCCCGCTGCGGCAACGATCCCTCGACCGACGCGGCGACCGTTCGCTGCTGGTGAGCCCGCCCGACGACGGGTTGACCAAGTCACGCCGGCGATTCTGGCGGCCCCGGCTCGAAGGCGTCGACGTCAGCCCGGACAACCTGCGCGCCCGCCTGGCGACCCACCGCCACCGGTGGGTTCGCATTGACAGCCATGGAAGTTTCGCCCACGGCGACGCCGAACAGTCGGTGCTGAAGCTGCACGAGGGCCGGCTCAGCGCGGCCGAGTTCCGGGAGCTGGACCTGAGCCGCTGCGGGATGGCGGTGCTCGGCGCGTGCGAATCCGGGATGGCCCAACGGCGCGGACGAGACGAGCGCACCGGGTTCGTCCGGGCGGCGATGCTGGCCGGCGCGGCCTCGGTGCTGGCGGCCAGGTGGGTGGCCGAGGACGCCGCCGCGGCGGCCGTGCTCGACCGGTTCGAACGCCATGTCCGTTACCTGCCAAGGGATCTGGCCCTGCAACGGGCCCTGCTCGACCTGCGCCGGGACACCGACCGGGGCCATCCGGCCTGGTGGGCGTGCTGGACGTTGTACGGCGACGCGGGCTGGCAGACCCGCGTCGACCCGATCCGCCGCGTCCTGCGCCGCGGCTTCCACCAGTGGAGGAACCTTGTCCCACGCTGACCAGCCCAAGGTCTTCATCTCCTTCGCCGGGCCGGACCGCCCGTCGGCGGCGCGGCTCGGCCAGGAGCTGGCCCGGCGCGGCCTCGAACCCTTTGTCGACGTGCAGGGCATTCCGGCCGGCGGCAACATCGTGCTGGCCATCGACCACGCCATCACCCAGTCCGACTTCTTCGTGCTGCTGTGGTCGAAGCACACCGTGCAACGCCCGTGGGTGACCCATGAGTACACCATCGCCCTTGGCCGTGACCTGGATCGCGAGCCGGCGTTCCTGTTCGTGGTGCGGCTGGACGACACGCCGGTGCCGGCGAGCCTGTCCATGCGCAAGTACCTCGAAGTCGCCATCGGCTGGGACTCGGTCGCGGACCAGCTCACCGACGCCTGGCGCCGCGACCGTGCCCTCGGGCTGAAAGTCCTGCCCGCGCTTGATGAATCGCCCACGTGCGAGCCGGACATGGTGGTCTACGTCCGCAACCGGGCCCTGTCCGTGGCGCACCTGGTGCGGGTGCCCACCACGCCGACCGCCGAGCAGCTGATGGACAGCGTGCGCCGGGCGCTGCTGTTGCCGGACAAGGTGACCGAGCTGGCCGGCAAGGTGGGCATGACCTTCCACTACCGGCTTTCCGCCGACGGCAAGCCGATCGCGACGTCCCGGCTGGCCGAGTGCGACGTGGTCGACCTGGAGGTGGACCTGGAGCCGTGGGGCCCGGCCGGCCCGCTGTCCCGCTTCACCTTCCGCGAGGACGGGCCGGGCGGGCCGGCGCCGGCGATGATCCGCAAGCTGGTCAACGCCGGGCTGGGGCACCTGCGGCCCCGGCAGCGGTGACGACGTGGCTCCACCGCAGACCGTAGGACAGATTGGGCGTCAGGTCGAGGAATTCGGCGTGCGCCTCGCCGCAGGGATCCACCGACACCGCTTCCCGCCGGGCGATCGAGTCGCCGATCTCCGATGGCAGCATCCGGTCGATCTTCCAGATCGAATTCGGCACGCCTTTGTCCCCGAATCGAACGTGCAGGCGAAAGCTCTCGCACGGATATCTCGGGGTGCAGACGTAAAAGGGCTCGATCGGGTGTCGAGGAGCCAGCCTGATTCGGAACGCGTACGTGTGCTCCTTGTTGAGACCGAGAGGATAGGGCAGGCGCAGCATGAATGCCACCCGCTTGGCCGTCACCAGGGTTCGACACGCGAGCGTGCCGCCGTGCAGCACATCGACCTCGAGGCCGTCGAGATCGGCCTCGTCGAACCGGCCGTTCACCAATGCCCAGGTCAGGGAGAGTTCGACCTCGTCGAGCCCGTCCTGATCGGCGACGATCGTCCGGCGCTCGTGAATTTCCGGGATGGGCAGGTCGAGCCCCATCGATACTTCGACGTTTTTGGTGTGCCACGGCGTGGACGGAGCCATGGCCGGCGGCGCGGGGTGGTCGAGTGCCTCCTGGGCCATCCGCTCGCACGCCTCGTCGAGCCAGCGGGCCGTGGTCCGCTCGACCCGGTTGATCCTGGGCAGGATGTGCGCGATCCGATCCTTCTTGCACGGCAGGTCGCGCACCTCCTCGCCGAGGGCGAAGGCCGCCGCCACCAGCAGCCGCTGGTCGTGGCGAAGCACCCGGGACAGCTCGCGGACCCGGCCGATGAGCAGCTCGCGGGCCCGCGCCGGCCCGGTCTCGGCGGTGATGCCGCAGACCCGCCGCAGCCCGGGCCGGATCCGGGCCATGATGTTGGGGTCCTCGACGCCTTTCCCGCTGCTCAGGCCCTTCAGGTCGGTCGCGAGTTCGGTGATCTCCGAATCCAGGTTGTCGCTTGTCGACGCCATCGGCTGCCTCCGGATCGAGAAGAAGGCCAGAAGTGTAGGGGCAGCGGGCCGGGAGGGGACCCCGGGTTTCCCGTCGGCCGCTGTTTCTGGGGTTTCCTCTCCTTCTGGAAACCGGAAACCCCCGTTTCTGGGTGGTGGTCGGCCGCTACACCGGAAACAATGGGACCACTCCCGACGGCGAGTGGGTAACCTCCGCTCGCGGCGTCGGTGATGAGCAGTGACCCGGCGCCGGTCCCGGACTAGGGGGTGAACTGTCGTGCACACGCATTGTCGGCTGATGGGGACTTTGTTCGGCTGAGGGGTGTCGCACTCTGACGGGGTGTCGGAGTTCGGCGGCGAGCTGCGACGGCTGCGGCTGGCCGCCGGGCTCTCGCTGCGGGGCCTGGCCGCGCGCGTCCACTACAGCAAGGGCTATCTGAGCAAGGTCGAGAACGGTCGGGCGCGGCCGAATCCGGACTTCGCCCGGGCCTGTGAGGCCGTTCTCGACGCGGACGGCGCGCTCGTCGCGCTGGCCGGAGCCGCGGTGACAGTCACGGGGGCCGGGATTTCCGGGCTGCCACTGCGGACTCCGCACTTCACCGGCCGGCGGACCGAGCTGGCCCGCATCGAGGAGGCGCTGCTCGACCGGGGTGGGGCAGCGATCGGCTGCGTGCTGAGCGGCATGGCCGGCGTGGGCAAGACGGCGCTGGCGGTGCGGGCCGCCGGCGCCGCGCAGCCGCACTTTCCCGACGGCTGCCTGTTCTTCGACCTGCGCGGCTATCCGGCCGGCGCGACCGAGGTGTCCAGCGAGGAGGCGCTGGACCGGGTGCTGCGGGTGCTGGGCGTGCCCGGCGCCGACATCCCGCCCGACCAGGACGGCCGGGCCAACCTGTACCGCGATCGGTTGCGGGGCAAGCGGATGCTGCTCGTGTTCGACAACGTCCGCGGCACCGGGCAGGTCGCGCCCCTGCTCCCCGCCGAACCGAGGTGCCGAGTGATCATCACCAGCAGGAACCGGCTGAACGCGCTCGACGACGCCGTGCACGTGCCGATCGGGGAACTGGCCATGGCAGAGGCTGTGGCGCTGTTCCGGTCGGTCGTCGGCGACGACGAGCGGCTGCCCGCCGCCGACGAGCCCGTCGCCGCGGTGGTCGAGTACTGCGGCCGGCTGCCGCTCGCGGTCCGCATCGCGGCGGCCCGGTTCCGGGCCGGGCCGCCGTGGACGTTCGACGACTTCGCCCGCCGGCTGTCCGACGAAGCCGCCCGCCTGACCGCGCTCGACGACGGCGAACGCAGCGTCGCCGCCGCCTTCGCGTTGTCGTATCAACAGCTGTCTGATCAGCAGAAACGGGTCTTCGCGCTACTGGCGCTGCACCCGGGACGGGACATCGCCACGCCCAGCGCGGCCGCGCTCGCCGGGCTGGAGCCAGCGGCGGCCGAGCAGGTGCTCGGCCAGCTGGCCAACGCACATCTGATCATCGAGCGGGCCGGGGGCTATCACCAGTTCCACGACTTGGTGCGGATGTTCGCCACCGAGCACGCGCTGGCCGAGGTCCCGCACGTCGAGCGGGAAGCGGCGGTGACCCGGCTGCTCGACCTCGCGCTGGCCCGCACCCGGGCGTGCGACGAACTGCTTGCCCCGCAACGATATCGGCCGGATCTGTTGTCCCATCCGGCGATCGAGGGGTTCGCCGGATGGGATTGCGCGCTGTCCTGGCTGGACGTGGAGTGGCCCAACCTGGTCGCCCTGTGCCGCACGGCGGCCGAGCTCGGCCAGCACGAGCGATGCTGGCGGTTGGCCCTGCTGCTGCGGGATTTCTTCTTCCGCACCAAGCTGTGGGACCCGTGGATCGAGACCCATCGGCACGCGGCCGCGTCGGCCATGGCCGAGGGCAACACCGTGGCCGTGGC
Source organism: Kutzneria sp. NPDC052558 (assembly GCF_044547355.1). Lineage (NCBI taxonomy): Bacteria > Bacillati > Actinomycetota > Actinomycetes > Pseudonocardiales > Pseudonocardiaceae > Kutzneria > Kutzneria sp. NPDC052558. The sequence continues at coordinate 680,760 of NZ_JBIUAG010000002.1, read as the reverse complement.
GATGACGGTGAACAACCTCGGCATGGCCTACGCCGACCGCGGCGACCTCGACCGCGCGCGGGACAACCACCGGCAGGCGCTGGCGCTGTTCCGGGAGATAGGCGACGACAACGGCGCCACGGTGGCGTTGTCCAACCTGGCCTGGGTCACTCTCTACCTCGGCCAACCCGAGACCGCCTTGCGGGACATGGTGATCGCGCTGGAGTCCTACCGTCGCGCCGGCTCGACCCGCAACGCCGCGATCACCTTGCGCGGCATGGCGTTGGCCGAGGTCGAGCTCGGGGCCTTCGCCGACGCGCTGCGGCACGCCGAGCAGGCGCGGGACGAGTTCGCCGGCACCGACCTGGACGCCGCCATGGCGCTCAACTGCATTGCCTGGGTGCACTACCGGGCCGGGCGGCACCAGGCCTCGGCCGCCCACTACCAGCAGGCGGCCCTGTTCGGCGAGCGCGGCCGCAGCCCGCACGAGGTCGCGCGGGCCAAGACCGGCCTCGGCAACATCGCCGCCACCGCCGGCGATCACGTTGCGGCGTCGCAACTCTGGGCCGACGCCACCCGACTGCATCCCGACCTCAGCGCCGTCACCGTCGGCGAGGCAACCGCCCGCCTCGCCTGGGAACAGACGGCTACACCGTGAGTTCCCGCAGCTGGCGGCGGGAGGAGATGCCGAGCTTGCGGTAGATGTTGCGCAGATGGGCGTCGATGGTGCGGGGGCTGAGGAACAGGGCCACCCGCGACCAGAGCGGCAACGTCAAGCTCCCGGTGCTCGCGCTGATCGGCCGGCTGCTGCTGTGGAAGGCGCTGCCCAACGGCCGCACCACCACGTTCTTCACCATCTGGGCCGGCCGCACGCGCAACCCGGCCCGGCACCGCGCCTGGCTGCGGGCCGACCTGGAGTCGGTGTTCGGGCAGCTCGCGGCGGGCGTGATCACCGCCCGCATCGCCCGCCGTCCGCCACGCCGAGTCCGGCACCGCCGCCGGCAAGGTGGTCGTCGTCCCCGACGCCTCCTGAGCCGTGCTACCAGCGCTCAGGCCGGGTCGAGGGTCGTGGCTGGATTCAGCCGAAAGTCGTAACAGCAGAGCCCATCGATCGATGCTGGCCGCGGCCCCGGCCGGCAGTCTTGTCACCATGAGCGAGAACGAGACCCCGCAGGCCCAGGCCCCCTACATCGGTCAGACCGCCGACGTGCTGTCCCACTCGACCGGCGCCGACAAGATCGCCGCCGGCGTCAGCCAGAAGGCCCTGTTCCAGCGGCGCGGCACCATCGCGCTGTACACGGACAAGCTGGTCATCGGCTCCTGGAGCGACGACGGCGACCTCGTGCTGACCCGCGACGACATCAAGGCCGTCCGGCTGGAGTTCACCGAGCTCTACGGGCGCTTCATCGGCGGCCTGCTCAACGCCGGCAAGCCGCTGATCCTGGAGACCACCCACGGCGAGCTCTACCTCCTGATCAACCGCAAGGAGGTCATGGAGTCCACCGACGACAAGAAGTGGGCCCAGCTGATCGAGAAGTGGCTCGCCGCCTGAGCCGGTCGCCCTGGTCTCCCCGGTAGCCGGCGCCCCCCTCCGCCGCGCTACCGCGCTCGAGTCCCCCGCCGGGGGGGGGGCCCCCCGGGGGGGGGGCCCCCCGGGGGGGGGGGGGGGCCCCCCGGCCCCGCCGCCGGGGGGGGGGGGGGGTGAACACCGGGGTGGGCCCGCGCCAACAGAACAGGGGTGCGGCGGGTA